>NZ_JBEXSI010000001.1:0-27660 GCF_040613515.1 Streptomyces sp. NPDC006261 | reverse complement strand
CTGCCCTACCTGGCCGAACCGGGCGTCGACGCGCTGTGGTTCACACCCTGGTACCTCTCCCCGATGGCGGACGGCGGCTACGACGTCGCGGACTACCGGGTCATCGCCCCGGCCTTCGGCACGCTCGCCGAGGCCGAGAAGCTCATCGCCGAAGCCCGCGAGGCAGGCATCCGCACCATCATCGACATCGTCCCCAACCACGTCTCCGACCAGCACGTCTGGTTCCGCGCGGCGCTCGCCGCAGACCCGGGCAGCCCGGAGCGCGAACTCTTCCACTTCCGCCCCGGTCGCGGAGAGGACGGCGAACTCCCGCCCAACGACTGGGAGAGCGAGTTCGGGGGAGTGCCCTGGACCCGCACCGAGGACGGCGAGTGGTACCTGCACCTCTTCGCCACCGAACAGCCCGACCTCAACCGGGCCCACCCGGCCGTACGCCAGGAGCACGAGGACGTCCTGCGCTTCTGGTTCGAGCGGGGTGTCGCCGGGGTCCGCATCGACTCCGCAGCCCTCGTCGCCAAGGACGCCAACTGGGCCTCCCGGAGGCCGACGTACCGCTGGAGCGCATCCAGGACCCGATGTACTTCCGCTCCCAGGGCCGGGCACCCGGCCGCGACGGCTGCCGCACCCCGCTGCCGTGGGCCGCGGGCGAACCGTACGCGGGCTTCGGCTCCACGGTGGAACCCTGGCTGCCGCTCCCGGAGGACTGGGCGGCCCACGCCGCCGACCTCCAGGCCAACGATCCCGCCTCCATGCTGGCGCTCCACCGCGAGGCCCTGCGGCAGCGGCGTTCCCTGCCCGAGCTGCACACCGGGCAGCTGCGCTGGCTGAGCGGGGAGCGGGACGTCCTCGTCTTCGCGCGCGGCGCCACCCTGGTCTGCATGGTCAACCTGGCCGAAGCCCCCGCCGAACGCCCGGCGCACACCGGCGTGCTCCTCGCGAGCAACCCCCTGGACGACGACGGCAGGCTGCCGAAGGACACGGCGGTGTGGCTGTCGGTCTGATCCCCGTACGAAAGATCCGGCCCCGGACACCGCAACGGCGTCCGGGGCCGTGCTCCAGGCCACCGCGACCGGGCCCCGCGTCACGGGCCGGTCATGCGGACCGGTGTTCCAGCAGGAAGGCCGAGCACCACAGCCCACCCCCGGCTGAGTAGCCGAACTCAGGTCCGAGGCCCACGCCGCCGCGACGATGAACACGACCGCGAAGGTCATCCCGCCGACCAGGACCACAGGAGAGCCGTGCTCAGCAGCGTCGCAGCCGCCGTCATCCCTTGCCTCGGCCGCCTCACGGTCACGTCCGACCGTGGCAGCGCCCCAGCGCCCGGCTCCATCATCGTCGCCAACCACACCTCCCTCGCCGACCCCGGCGTCGTCCTCGCCGCCCTGCTGCGCCTCGGCGTCGAACCGGTCGTCCTGGCCACCGCCGGCCTCTGGCGCATTCCGGTCCTCGGCCGCCTGCTGGAGCGCGGCGGCCACGTCCCCGTGCACCGCAACTCCCACCGAGCGGCCGACGCCCTCGACAAGGCTGCCGCCGCGCTCGGGTCGGGCCGCCACGTCCTCATCTACGGGGAGGGCCGGATCCCGCTGCGCACGGACGCGGCCGAGGCGCCTCCGGAGAGCTTCCGCAGCGGCCTCGCCCGCCTGGCCCACGCGTCCGGCGCGCCCGTCGTCCCCCTCGGGCAGGCCGGCGCCCGCCGAGTGACCTCCGGCTCGGGCGCCAAGCAGATCGCGGGGTTCCTCACCGCTCCGGCCCGCCGCCCCCGCCTCCACGTCCACCTGGGCGCGCCTCTGCACCTGCCCCGGGGCGTCGAGGCCGCGACCGCCACCGCCCGCGAAGCCGTCACCACCGCCTGGCGCACGGCCGCCCGGCACCTGGGCGAACCGGCGGCGGCGCTCGCCGTACGGTGACGGACACGGCGGTCGGGGGTACGCGCCCGGGTGGCGCCGCCGATCCGGGCGGCGTAGGTATGTAGGGCATGTTGTTCCGGCGAGGAGACGGATCGGCGATGACGGAGGCAGAGCGGACCACCCCTGTGCACGGCGTTCCCTGCTGGGTCAGCCTCATGACCCGGGACCTGCGCGCCGCGCAGGACTTCTACACGGCCGTCCTCGGGTGGACCTTCCGCTCCGGCACCCTGGGCGAGGGATTCACCGTCGCCCAGGCCGACGGCCTGCCCGTCGCCGGGATCGGACGCATCGGGCCCGGACTGCCCACCGCCACCACCTGGACCCCGTACTTCGCCGTCCCGGACGTGGACGCCACCGCCGCCCGCGTACGGGAACGAGGCGGCACGATCGCCGTCGGCCCGCTCCGGCTCGGCCCCGGCAGAGGAGCCGTGGCCGCGGACCGGGAAGGGGCCGGCTTCGGCTTCTGGGAGGGCCGGACACCGCCCTGGTCCATCGGCCGCGGCAGCGCACCCGCCTCCCTCGAACTGCGGACCAGCCACGCCTTCGACGCCGCGATCTTCTACGCCGAGGTCTTCGGCTGGGACCCCCACGACCCCGGCGGCTGCGAGGTCGGCTACGTGTACCAGCAGGACACCGTGGTCGTCCGCCAGGGCGGCCACACCGTGGCCACCCTGCGCGGCGGCGGGGACGGGGCGTCCCCCGACCCCCGGCTGCGCCCCCAATGGCGCGTCCGCTTCCAGGTCGAGGACCTGACGGCGGCCACGGAGGCGGCACGGAAGGCGGGCGGTGAGGTGTCCCCGCCGACCGTCTCCCCGGACGACGGCCCCGAAGCCTTGATCGGTGACCCCCACGGCGCCCTCTTCACGCTCACCTCCCGCCGGTCACCCGCATCCCCCGATTGACGGGCGCCGGGGCGTCTCAGCAGGTGCGGAGGACGTACCCCTGCTGTCCCGCAGGCCGGACGCCGAGGTCGCGGTGGACCACGGAGAGCTTCGCGCCCACGGCGGTACAGGCCTTGGTGAAGTCATGGGCGGTGTATTCGATGACGAAGACCCTGTTGCCGTACGCGGTGGCGTAGTCGGCGCACTCGCCGTAGCGGCCGCACTCCTCCGCGACCGCGAAGTCGAAGCCGATCGCCTTGCGTTGCCCCAGCAGATCGGTGGTGTTCTTCTGGCCGACCGCCAGTCCCGCCGTGTGCGCCCGCGTGGCCAGCAGCTTGGCGAACGCGGCGTTGTGCGCGCGGGTGAGCCGGCCCCCGGAGCGTTCGTACGAATCGAGGTTGTCGGGCTCCACGGCCTGGAACCCCGACTTCGCGCAGCCGTCGATCCAGCCGCCGACGATCTTCGCCAGCCGGGTGCGCTTGGGAGCGGTCGAGGTGTCGAGCAGCGCCTCGCCCCAGGCCTCGTCGTTGACGGGCCTGCCGCTGCCGTCGCGCAGCAGCAGGTCGGGGTTGTTCTTCTGCCACCAGCCCATCGCGTCCGGCTGGGTCTGGAAGGCGTTGACATAGCAGACGTTGTACAGGCCGCGTACGGGCTTGGCGCCCCGGTCGCGCGAGAGCGCCTCGACCCCTGCGGGCGGCGTGTAGGCCCCGCCGATCTGGTAGTCGAAAGTGACGTTCCCCCGGGGGAGGACGACCTTGGGGGCGGGTTCGGCCGCGAAGGCGCCGGACAGCAGGACCCCGGCGCCGGCCGTCACGGCGACCCCTCCGGCCAGGGCCGCGAGGGTGGACCGGCGACGGAGGAGAGAGGTGGCGGCGTGCTGGGGCATGGGGACTCCTGTGCGTGGTCTGCGTACCTGCCCCCGCATCATGGACGGCCGATCATGAGCGAATCGTGAGCGTCAGCCTCCCGAACGCCTGCCCGCCCGCCTCCGCCGCGACCGGGCGGGCGCCAGCCGCAGCACGAACACCGCACCGCCGCCGGTCCGGGCCCGCACGGTCAGGCCGCCCCGGTGGGCGAGGGCCACCCGGTGCACCAGCGAGAGGCCGATCCCCGTACCGCCGCCCGGCGAGCGGAAGCGCTCCATCAGCTCCGGCAGCCGCCCGGGCTCCACCCCCGGACCGCGGTCGGCGACCGAGACCTCCGGTCCGCGTACGGCCACGAGCAGCTCGGCCCCGCCCGGCTTCCCGGGCGTGAGGCCGTGACGTACGGCGTTGTCGAGCAGGTTGCGCACCGCCACCCGCACCAGCGCCGCGTCGGCGTCGACCACCGACTCCTCCAGCCGCAGCTCCAGCCGGTGCCCGCCCGCCGGCAGGTCGGCGCACACCTCCTCCACGAGCTGGTCCAGCCGCAGCGGCTCGGCCCGTACCGACTCCGCGGCGGCCTCCAGCCGCCCCCGGGTCAGCAGGTTCTCCACCACATGGCCCATCCGGTCCGCCGCCCGGCGGAGCCTCGGCAGATGGGCTTCCGGCCCTTCCGACCCGTGCTCGGCCACCTCCACCGCACCGCGCATCACCGCCACCGGGGTCCGCAGTTCGTGCGCCGCGTCGGCGAGCAGCCGCTCCTGCTGCTCCAGCGCCTGCCAGGCGGGCCGCATGCTCCGCCCGGAGAGCACATGGCCGGTGAGCGCGGCCAGCGCGCTCAGTGCGGCGCACCCGACGACGAGGGAGAGGGCCAGGCTGCGGTGCTCGGCCGCCCCGTACGCCGGGTCCCCGACCGCGACGGCCGCGCCCGCCACCTCGTCGGTCGCGTCGTGGTAGAAGGGGACGGCCAGCAGCCGGACGGCTCCGCCCGTACGGTCGCGCTCCTCCGACCGTACGGTCTCCTGCGCCCGCATCGCCGGCCGTGCCGCCCGGGCGAGCGTCGCGGCCGGTACGTCGAACTGCTGGACGCTGCCCCGGAACACCACGGCCGGACCGCCGGCGGGCCGCTCCTCCAGTACCAGGACCTGGGGCGTGCCCGCGGTCGCCTCGTCGTCGGCCAGACCGTCTAGGCGGATCCGGTCGCCCTCGTAGTAGACGAGTGAGGCGGCGACGGAGGCCCGGCGGCGCATCTCGTCGTACTCGGCGGCCTCCCGGGACCGGTCGTCCGTACGGATCACCAGCCAGGACAGGCAGCTCAGCCCGACGACGGTGATCAGCGTGTACGCGGCGGTCAGCCGCAGCTGGAGCCGGCGCAGCCCCCTCCGGGCCGGGGAGCGGCGCCGCGCGGACCCGGCGCCTTTCGCGCGGGTCACGCCGCGCTCAGCAGGAACCCCTGCCCGCGCACGGTGTGCACGAGGCCCGGGGCGCCGAGCTTGCGCCGTACGCCGGCGATGACGGCGTCCACCACGTTGGAGACCGGGTCGGCCATCTCGTCCCAGCAGTGCTCCAGCAACGCCGTACGCGTGACGACGCTGTCCCGGTGGACCAGGAGCTGCTGGAGCACGGCGTACTCCTTCGGGCTCAGCGAAAGCAGCACCCCGCCCCGCCGCACCTCCCGCCGCGCGAGGTCCATCACCACGTCGGCGCAGCGCAGGAAGGCGGGCAGCCGCTCGGCCGCCCGCCGGGTCAGGCTGCGCACCCGCAGGACGAGCTCGCGCATCGCGAACGGCTTGGCCAGGTAGTCGTCCGCCCCGCTCTCCAGCCCGCGCACCCGGTCGTCCAGGGCGTCCAGGGCGGTGAGGCAGAGCACGGGCACCGACCAGCCGGCCCGGCGCCGGCTCTCCAGCCGGGCGAGGGAGTCACCGGAGGGCAGCATCCGGTCCAGGACCACACAGTCGTACGCCGTCACGTGCAGCATCACGTCCGCCTCCGGCCAGTCGTCCGCGCCGTCGACCGCGAAACCCGCCTCGCGCAGCCCCGCCGCGAGCACCGCCCGCAGGTCGTCGTCGTCCTCCACCAGCAGCACGCGCAAGGAGACGCCTCCGGGTCCCGGGGATGGCCCCCGGGCACTTCCCGCACGGAGCCGGGAGCCTGACCTGGGGGAGAGCCCCGTCATCCTAAGGGGCCCCGTCGAGCGCCTCGGCGGCCTCCGCCACCACGGCCTCGGCCACGGTCGCGAGGGCCGGCGAGTCGAGCTTCCACTGCTGCCAGTACAGGGGGACGTCGACGTGCCGGTCAGGGGCGAGGAGGACCAGGCGGCCGGCGCCGAGCAGCGGGCGCGCCTGGACGTCGGGCAGCATTCCCCAGCCCATCCCCGCCACCACGGCGTCCACGAAACCCTCCGACGTGGGCACGAAGTGGCGCCGAGCGCCCGCCCGCCGACCGCACCCGAGCGCGCGGACGAAGGAGTCCTGGAGGTCGTCGCGCCGGTCGAAGTCCACCACCGGTGCGTCCACGATCAGCTCGCGCAACGAGGTCTCCGCTCCCAGCCCGAGCCACCGCCGGGCGAAGGCCGCCGTCGCCACCGGCAGGTAGCGCATCCGGCCCAGACTCCGCACCGAACAGCCGGACACCGCCTCGGGCGACGAGGTCACCGCCGCCATCACCAGCCCCTCGCGGAGCAGCGCGGCGGTATGGTCCTGGTCCTCCCGGCGCAGCTCGTAACAGATGCCCAGCTCCTCCGGCACGCGGCCGAGGGCGGGCAGGAACCAGGTTGCCAGGGAATCGGAGTTCACCGCGACCGTCAGCCGCGTCGGCTCGCCGGGTCCCGACATCCCGAGGGCCGACTGCGCGTCCTGCTCCAGCCGGGCCAGCTGGCGGGCGAGGCGCACCACGACCTCGCCGGACTCGGTGGGGCGCACCGGCTTCGTCCGCATCAGCAGCACGCGCCCGGTGCGCTGCTCCAGTGCCTTCACCCGCTGGCTGACCGCCGACGGCGTCACGTGCAGGGCGTTGGCCGCCGCGTCGAAGGTGCCTTCGTCGACGACGGCCAGCAGGGTCCGCACCTGATCGAGGGGAAGCTCCGACATCATGACAGCTGATGATACGTAAGAATCATTAGCTGTACACGCAGGCCGGTCCTCCCTAGCGTCTGGACCATGACCAACGCACTGACCACCGCGGCCGCCGGGTTCGGTACCGGCCTCTCCCTCATCGTCGCCATCGGCGCCCAGAACGCCTTGGTCCTGCGCCAGGGCGTCCGCCGGGAGGCCGTTCTCGCGGTGGTGGTCATCTGCGCTCTGTCCGACGCGGTCCTCATCGCCCTCGGAGTCGCCGGGGTCGGTGCCGTCGTCGTGGCCTGGCCGTCCGCCCTGACCGTGGTCTCCCTGCTGGGGGGCGTGTTCCTGATCGCCTACGGCGTCCTGGCCGCACGCCGGGCCTTCCGTCCGTCGGCCCTGCACCCGCAGGGTGCGCCCTCCGGAGCGAAGCGGGGTGCCGTGCTCGCCTGCCTCGCGATGACCTGGCTCAACCCGCACGTCTACCTCGACACCGTGTTCCTGCTCGGCTCCGTCGCCGCCGACCGCGGCCCGCTGCGCTGGACCTTCGGGCTGGGGGCGATCCTCGCCAGCGTGTGCTGGTTCGCCGCTCTCGGCTTCGGCGCCCGGCTGCTCAGCGGGGTGCTCGCCCGACCGTCGTCGTGGCGCGTCCTGGACGGACTCGTCGCCGCGATGATGATCGGCCTCGGCACCCGGCTGGCCGTGATGTAACGCCGTTCCGGATCGCGGTGGTTGGTGAGGGTCTGGGAGACCGCCTGAACGCCGGTGGAGGACGCGACATGGAGGTCGGCGGTCTCCGTGGGGTTGACGTGCGGGAGGAGTTCGCCGTTCTGTTTGGCTTGGGCGAGGAGATCGTGGGTGGTCTGCTGCCACCGGAGGAAGGGACCGGTGCGATCCAGGCTCCGGGGCCTCCTGGTCCATGCAGAGACGGACACCGGCGCGGGTGAGGAGACTGGTGCGGAGACGGTGGCCGAACGGCATCCCCATGACCACGAGCTCATGGAGTTCGAGGAGTTGGTCGGGGGTGGACGGCGGGGGCTCCTGGGCCTCGAGTACGCCGAGCGCGATAGGAAAAAAACCGCTTAGTCTGTATCTTATCAGTGCGTGCGCACCGTAGGAACGGCTCGCCCGTCACATGACCCCTGGGGGGAGTTATGCCCGAAGCAGCAGTGTTGACCGAACCTGTAGCGGCGTCGGCCGTGGGCTCGGAGGCCCGAGTGGTGCATCCGGTGGGAATGGAACTGGTTCACAGGAGCAGGGCGGAGGACGCCTTTCCGCGTACCTGGGAGCGGCTGGGGCCGGACCGGTTCCGCGTGGAGGCGGTGCTTCCGCACGACCATCCGTTCTTCGCCCCGGTGGGAACGGACCGCCATGACCCCCTGCTGGTGACGGAGGCGATGCGGCAGGCGGCGATGCTGGCCTTCCACGCCGGGTACGGAGTTCCCGTCGGCTACCACTTCCTGATGGCCGATCTGGACTACGCCACCCACCCCGATCGCCTGGTCGTGGGCGGCCTGCCCACCGTGATCGACGTGGAGGTGACCTGCTCCCAGCTCCAGTGGCGCGGCGGGCTGCCGGTGCAGGGCCGCGTGGACTGGGTGGTGCATCGCGCGGGCCGCCTGGTCGCGACCGGTATGGGTGCGACGAGGTTCACCAGCCCGCGTGTCTACCGGCGGATCCGCGGCGGATCGGCGGAGCCGGGCGTGGTGATACCCCGGACGGCGCCGGTGGACCCCGCCCGGG
Source organism: Streptomyces sp. NPDC006261 (assembly GCF_040613515.1). Lineage (NCBI taxonomy): Bacteria > Bacillati > Actinomycetota > Actinomycetes > Kitasatosporales > Streptomycetaceae > Streptomyces > Streptomyces sp. NPDC006261. The sequence continues at coordinate 19,213 of NZ_JBEXSI010000001.1, read as the reverse complement.
CGGGGCGCGCCAGGGCGGAGGACGTGGTGCTGTCGGAGAGCTCCCGCGAAGGGCTCTGGGAGCTGCGGGTGGACACCCGTCATCCGACGCTCTTCCAGCGGCCCAACGACCATGTGCCAGGGATGCTGCTGCTGGAAGCGGCCCGGCAGGCGGCGTGCCTGGCCGCCGGCGGCGGCGGGTTCATCCCCTCCGAGGGGCGTACGCACTTCCACCGGTACGCGGAGTTCGGCAGTCCGTGCTCGATCGCCGCGCAGGTCCTGCCGGGCGGGTCGCCGGGCGAGGCGAGGATCCGGGTGACGGGCCGCCAGGATGGCGAGCCGGTTTTCGACACGGTGCTGTCGGGCCCCGTGGGGGAGGGCTGAAAGCGTAGCCGGTCGGCGCGGGTGCGAGCGGTGTGCTGCGGGTGGACGGCAAGCTGATGACGGTGTGTGAGGAGTACGTGGCGTGATTCTGGTGACAGGAGCTACCGGGGCGGCCGGCCGTGAGGTCGCTCGTCTGCTGGCGGTCGCCGGTCCGGTGCGGATCCTGGCGAGGCGGCCCGAGCGCGTGACGGTGCGCGGACCCGAAGTCGACGTGGTGGCGGGGGAGTACGGGGACCGTGCGTCCCTCGACCGGGCGCTGCGGGGCATCGACGCGGTGTTCCTCGTGACGAACAGTCCCACCGAGCCCGACGACGCGAATGTCGCCGCGGCGGCCGCGGCGGCGGGGGTGCGCCACCTCGTGAAGCTGTCGATGATGACGGTGGAGGAGCCGGACGCGGACGACTTCATCACCCGGCTCCAGCGGGGCAACGAACAGGCCATCAGGGAGTCCGGGGTGCCGTGGACCTTCATCCGCCCCAGGACGTTCATGTCCAACACGCTCTCCTGGGCGAAGGGCATCGCGGCGGACGGTGTGGTGCGGGCCCTCTACGGGCGGTCGCCGGTCGCGTGTGTCGATCCGCGGGATGTCGCGGCGGTGGCTGTCGCCGCCCTCACCGGCAGCGGCCACGAGGGACGGGCGTACGGGGTGTCGGGCCCGGAGGCGATCAGCGCGCACGAGCAGACGGCACAGCTCTCCCAGCTGCTGGGCCGGCCGCTGCGCTTCGAGGAACTGACTCTGGACCGGGCGCGCGAGGCGCTGCTCGCGAAGTATCCGCAGCCGGTGGCCGAGGCGTTCCTGGAGAGCGCGGAGCGCCAGCGGGCAGGGGCCAAGACGGCCGTCGTGCCCACCGTCGAGGAGCTGACGGGCCGCCCCGCCAGGCCGTTCCGTACCTGGGCCGCGGACCACGCGGAGTCCTTCGGTGCGGTCGGCCGCGCCGAATAGCGGCCCGGAGGCGGACGCGGGGCTCGTGCGTGCACACGTTCTCCTGGAAATCAAACCGACAAGTTGGTTTGATATTCTCCATGACGCTGCTTCACCGCTCCGGAGGAAGGCCCCCGGCCTTCGTGGCCCACGCCCCAGGGCCCCTTCCCACCCGATTCACCCCCCGGCGGAGGTCACGGTGACCAAGCAGGTGCGCGCCGCGCGTACCCGCCAGGCCCTGATCCGCTCAGCGGCGATCGTGTTCGAGCAGCACGGGTACGGACAGGCGGGCCTTGCGCTGATCAGTTCCGGCGCGGGCGTCAGCACGGGAGCCCTGCAGTTCCACTTCGAGAACAAGGCCGCGCTCGCCCAGGCCGTGGTCGCGGAGGCGTCGCACGGTCTGCTGGAGGTGTCCAGCGCCATCCGCCGCAGGACGGACACGGCGCTGCAGACCCTGGTCGACACCTCGCACGCCCTGGTGGACCTGCTCGGCCGCGATCCGGTGACGCGGGCCGGATTCCGGCTCAGCTACGACGGGGGGAGGGGCGGCGAACCGGGCCTGCCCGCGCAGTGGCAGAGCTGCGTCGGGCGGTTGCTGGACGAGGCCGGCGCCGTCGGCACCCTCGCGGAAAACGTCTCGCGCGCGGACGTCACCGCCGCGACGGTGGCCGCGACCACCGGATTCGAGGTTCTCGGACGGTGCGACAGCCAGTGGCTGTCCACGCCGACGCTCACCGGCTTCTGGAAGCTGCTGCTGCCCTGCCTCGCCGTCCCGGAGGCCCTGCCGCTCCTGGACCCGTCGGGGACCACTGCGGCAACGGAGGCCGTCGCCGCGAGCCGGGCCGTACGCGAGACGTACGAGGTGGGGGACGCCTCCCGGGTCCGTCCCTCCGGCTCCGACGCGCCGCCCGGTGCGGTGAGCCGTGCCGCCACCACAGTGGCCCCTTGATGGGCGACCTGGTCCGCGAAGGGAACGGCACACAGAGTGAAGGACGAGGCGAAATCGTCGCACCAGTGGTGCACCGGACGGGTGGCCCGGGAACGCGGCGGTCGCCCGGAGAGCGGCCGGCCCGTCGTCCAGCGGCGTGGGATCGGCGAAGCGGTCGTCCGTGCACCGCGGCACCTGGACGACGGGGGTGCGCCCGCCGTGGGCGTGCGGTGCGGATCTGCAGCGCCTTTCCCGCCGGCGACACCCTGCTGTGCCCGGGCGGACTCGTCGTGCTCACCCTCCCGGTATAGGTACGCCTCCCGGCCGACGCGGTGGGTCGCCGGGCATTCGGTCACGGCGCCGCCGACCGTGCCGACGCCCTGTGCGTCCTGGCCCTCCTGGGCGGGAGGCGGTTCCTGCGGGCCTGGACGAAGTGGCGTCACGTCCGTGCCGCACGGCGGCTCGCGTCCGCGCCCCAGCTCGCCAGCAGGCGCAGGGCCTCGGCCGACTCCGACCCCGGTTCCGCGTGATAGGTGACCAGGCACTGCTCCTGGTCGTCCGGCAGATGCAGCGTCTCGTACGACAGGGCCATGTCCCCGACGAGCGGATGCCGGATCAGCTTCGTGCCGTGCCCCTTCTCCTTCACGTTGTGCGTGGCCCACAGCCGCCGGAACTCGTCGTTCTTGACGGATAGTTCACCCACCAGCGCGGAAAGCTGCGGATCGTCCGGGTGGCAGCCCGCGTACAGGCGCAGATAGCTGACCATGTCCGACGCCTTGGAGTCCCACTCCACGAACAGGTCCCGGTAGGCGGGGGAGAGGAATACGAGCCGCGCCCAGTTCCGCTCCTCCGGCGGCAGCGCGCCCCAGTCGCCGAACACCGCCGCCGCCATCGGGTTCCAGGCGAGGATGTCGGAGCGGGCGCCGGAGACGTACGCGGGGATGCCGTCCAGGCTGTCCAGGAGGTGCAGCAGTCCGGTCCGCACCCGCTGCATCCGGGCCGGGCGGCGCTTCTTCTTGTGCCGAGCGGGCTTGGCCATGTGCGTCAGGTGTGCGTGCTCGGCGTCGCTGAGCCGCAGCGCGCGGGCGATCGCGTCGAGCACCTCCGCCGAGACGTTGCGCCCGTTGCCCTGTTCCAGGCGGGTGTAGTACGCCACGGACACCCCGGCCAGCTGCGCCAGCTCCTCCCGTCGCAGCCCCGGCACCCGGCGGGCCCGGCCGAACGCCGGCAGCCCCACGTCCTGCGGCTGGAGCCGGGCCCGCCGGGTGCGCAGGAACTCGCTGAGCTCGGCGCGCCGGTCGAGCGGCTCGGGGGCAGAGATGTCCGGCTGATCGTCCATGGCTCCCATTGTCCCTGGTCGTACGCCTGGGAGCCTGTCCCCGCCAGTGGTAGGACCGCTGGACATACGCAAAGCGGTGACCTGGGTAAACGCCGGCCGCTCCTCGATGCTGGGAGACGTACTCACCGCATCACCCAGAGGAGAACCTCCGGCATGACCACCGTTGCCGCTTACGCCGCTCCCCGTGCCAAGGCCCCGCTGGAGCGCACCACGATCGAGCGCCGCCCGGTGGGCGAGTTCGACGTCCTGATCGACATCAAGTTCGCCGGTATCTGCCACTCCGACATCCACCAGGCCCGTGACGGCTGGGGCGAGGGCATCTTCCCGATGGTGCCCGGCCACGAGATCGCCGGGATCGTCACCGAGACCGGACCCGGCGTCACCCGGTTCAAGGCCGGCGACCGGGTCGGTGTCGGCTGCATGGTCGACTCCTGCGGGAAGTGTGACGCCTGCCGGATGGGCCGGGAACAGCACTGTGCCGAGGGCAGCACCCAGACGTACAACGCCCTCGACCGCAGCGGTGAGCCGACGTACGGGGGCTACTCGACGCACATCGTCGTGACCGAGGGGTTCGTCGTGGCTGTCCCCGAGGGCATCGCCCTGGACGAGGCCGCGCCGCTCCTGTGTGCGGGCATCACCACGTACTCCCCGCTCCGGCGCTGGGGCGCGGGCCCCGGAAAGAAGGTCGCGGTCATCGGTCTCGGCGGTCTCGGCCACATGGCCGTCAAGATCGCGCACACTCTGGGTGCCGAGGTCACGGTCCTCTCCCAGTCCCTGCGCAAGAAGGACGACGGGCTCAAGCTGGGTGCCGACCGCTACTACGCTACCAGCGACCCCAAGACCTTCGAGGAGCTGGCCGGAACCTTCGACATCATCCTCTCCACGGTCTCGGCCCCGCTGGACTTCGGCGCCTACCTCGCCCTGCTGAGGACGGACGGCACCCTGGTCAACGTGGGCGCGCCCGAAGAACCGGTCTCGCTCAACCTCTTCTCGCTGATCGGCGGGAACAAGTCGATGGCGGGCTCGGCGATCGGCGGGATCGCGGAGACCCAGGAGATGCTGGACTTCTGCGCCGTGCACGGTCTCGGCGCCGAGATCGAGGTCATCGAGGCGGGCCAGGTCAACGAGGCGTACGAGCGGGTTCTCGCGAGCGACGTCCGCTACCGCTTCGTGATCGACGCGGCGACGATCTGAGCGGTCCGGCAGCGGTACGCGGCTTGCCCCGGGCTCGTGAATCGGGCCGGGGCGAGACGCGTCTACTGGTGGCTCAGGCGGAAGGCGCGGGGGCGTGGGCGGAGCGCCGTGCGGCTTCCAGGACGGCTTGCAGAAGCCCGGGGAAGCGCGCCTCCAGGTCGGTCTCGCGCAGCCTGCTCATGCGTGAGGTCCCCTCGTAGTGCTGGCGGATGACGCCGGCCTCGCGCAGCACCTTGAAGTGGTGGGTGGTCGTGGACTTGCTCACCGGAAGGTCGAACGCGATGCAGGCCATGTCCGCGTGCCCGTCCGCCAGCTCGCGCACGATGGTCAGCCGGACGGGGTCGGCCAGCGCGTGCAGGACGGTCTCCAGGCGGATCTCCTCCACGGACGGATGGGCGAGCCGGCGCCCGGACGTGACGGTGTGCTCGGTCGTGGGCATGGACGGCCTCCTCAGGTCTCGCACCTCTAAAGTACGAACATCCTCGTAGTTTGACAACTGCCGTACTACGAGGGCTATCGTACTGGTTATGGCGGTCCTGCCCTCCCAGCCCGGGCGGGGCGTCCAGGCCGTGCCTCGACCCCTCAAGGAGACGCAACCGTGAGTGCTCTGTTCACGCCCCTGACCCTGCGGTCCCTGGAGATCCCCAACCGTGTGTGGATGTCCCCGATGTGCATGTACTCCGCGGCCTCCCACGGGGCCGACGCCGGCGTGCCGACGGACTTCCACCTCACCCACCTCGCGGCGCGCGCCGCCGGAGGCGCCGGGCTCGTGATGGCGGAGGCCACCGGCGTACGCCCGGACGGCCGGATCAGCCCGTGGGACCTGGGTCTGTGGAACGACCGCCAGCAGGAGGCCTTCGCCCGCATCGCCGCCGCGATCGCCTCCCACGGATCGGTCCCCGCGATCCAGCTCGCCCACGCCGGCCGCAAGGCGTCCACCGAGCGGCCCTGGCTGGGCGGCGGCCCCGTGGCCGGGAGTGAGGGCGGCTGGCAGCCCGTGGCGCCCAGTCCCGTCGAGTTCGAGGGCCTGCCCGTCCCGCACGAGCTGACCGAGGACGAGATCCAGCAGCTGGTGCGCGACTTCGCCGCCGCGGCCGAGCGAGCCCTGGCCGCCGGATTCCGGGTCGTCGAGATCCACGGCGCCCACGGCTACCTCATCAACTCCTTCCTCTCCCCGGCCGCCAACCACCGCACCGACGCCTACGGCGGCAGCTGGGAGAACCGCCTGCGCTTCCCGCTCCAGGTGGTCGACGCCGTCCGCGCGGTCTGGCCCGACGACCTGCCCGTCCTCTTCCGGACCTCAGCCACCGACTGGCTGACCGAGAACCCTCAGGACCCGCGCGAGGGCTGGACCGGCGACGACACCGTCCGCCTCGCCAAAGAGCTCACCGCCCACGGCGTCGACCTGCTCGACGTCTCCACCGGCGGCCTGGTCAGCGATGCCCGGATCTCCGCCCACCCCGGCTACCAGGTGCCCTTCGCCGCACAGGTACGGCAGGCCGCCGGCATACCCGCCTCCGCGGTCGGCCTGATCCTGGAGCCCGCCCAGGCCGAGGAGATCGTCGCCTCGGGGCAGGCCGACGCCGTCATGCTCGGCCGTCAGCTGCTGCGCGACCCGCACTGGGCCCACCACGCCGCCGACGCCCTCGGCGCGGAGCCCCGCTGGCCCGACCCGTACGGCTACGCCGTGGTGCGCCGCCGCACCACCCGGAAGGAGACGGCCGAGGCCTGACCACCGCCGGCGCCCGCCCGCCAACCCGAACGGGCGGCCCGCGCGGGCCGGCAACGGCGCTGTGATCGCCACCGGGCAGGAGAGGGCCCCGGTCTCGTCCGGCGGGCCGTCCGGGTCGCCGTCGCGGCGAGCGCCGGGTCCTACCCGCTGCTGTACGGCGCCGGGCTCCCGGTCATGGCGCTGTACGCCCTGTCCGCCCCGATCGCCGTCGGCCTGCTCTCGCCGTCCCCGGCTCCGGCCGCCAGCGGGCCTCCGTCATGCTGCGGGCCCTGCCGCCGGCCCTGGTCCTGGCGATCCTGGGCACGCTGCTCGCGGGGGAGACCCGGACCTGGGCGGCCGTCGGCGGCATGCCGGCCGTCGGGTTCGTGCTGGCGTTCGCGGCGGTGGGCGGCCCGCGCCCGGCGGGTGTCGCGCCGGGCCTCCACCTCTGCCACATCCTCGCCTGCTTCCCGCCGTACGCCCCCCGGGACGCTCGGCCGGCGGGACCGACCATCGGCGTCCTGGCCCTCGCGGCCTGCGACGCGGTCGGGCCCCGCGAGTGCGGCGGGGCCCGATGGGAGCGAGGCGCGGTCAGCCGGTCAGGGCGAACGACTGGGCGGGGGAGTCGTTGCACGGCTGCTGGGAGAGCCGCGCCCCATCGGCGGTGGAGGAGTTGTCGACGGTCAGGCACTTGCCGCTGTGGCGGGCGACGAAGCGGTACCGCCCGCTGGTGGCCAGGGACTCGGGCCGCCACTGCTGGTTGGCGGAGCCCACGTAGGACCAGAGGTGGACCTTGGTGCCGTCGGCGGTCGCCCCGGCGCCACCGTCCACGTCCCACACCTTCGCGTTGTGCCGGTTCACCACCTGGTAGTGGCCGCCGCTGGTCGGCCGGAACTGCCAGCTCTGATTGGCCCCGGTGCCGCAGGCCCACTGCTGCAGCGCGGTGCCGTCACCGGTGCCCCAGTCGGCGGCGTCCAGGCAGGCGCCGCTGTCGGTGTTCTGCACCCGGTACCAGGCGGCGGGGTCGATCGAACCGGCAGGAGGACCGGTCGTGCCGCCGTTGCCGTCCCAGGTGAAGGTGGCGACGGCACCGGCGGGCAGGGTGTACGCGAGGGACTTCCCGTTGTCCGTCAGCGAGAACCGCTGGGAACCGGAGGCGGTGTTGACGACGACGGCGGCGCGGGTGCCGTCGGGGTTCTGGAAGGCGACGTTCCGCACGCCCCCGGAGCCCTGGCTCGTGGAGCCGATACGGGTCGCGCCGGGCTTGACGAACTTGGTGACGTGGCCCAGGACGTAGTACTCCGCGTTCCGGGTGACCTGCCCGCCGGCGATCTCGACGATGCCGTTGCAGCGGTTGGTGCAGTGCCCCTGGTGGGGGCCGCCGTTCTGGTCCAGGGCCAGGTTCCAGTTGATGACCGTCTCGCCGCCGTTGCGCATGTTCTGTACGACGAGGTTCTCGGCGTGCCACTTGAGGGTGTCGCCGAAGGTCGTCGCGGGGTTGGCGCTGTCGGTGCCGGAGCACTCGGTGAAGAAGACCCGCTTCCCGGCATTGACGATCTGCTGCTGGGCCGCAGGGGCTCCGCCGTAGCAGTGGAAGGCCGCGCCGATGATGCGCTGGATGCCGCCCGTCCGGGCGAAGACGTCGAGCGGGTAGTCGGGGTGGTCCCAGTTGTGGTCGTAGGCCAGGAGGTTGGTGGGCAGGTCCGCGGCGGTCAGTGTGCGGTCCAGTACCTGGAAGAAGTCCGCCTGCTGAGTCGCGGTCATGCTCATGGACGGGTAGCTGGTGGCGAACTCGGGCTCGTTCTGCGCGGTGAGGTCCGTGAGGGTGATGCCCTCCTGCCCGTACGCCCTGATCGCCTTGACCAGGTAGTCGGCGTACGCCTGGTGGTGCTCGGTCCTGAGGCTGCCCCCGTTGAGGGAGTTGCTGGTCTTCATCCAGGCCGGGGGCGACCAGGGTGATCCCATGAACCGGATGGCGGGGTTGACCGCGGTGGCCTGTTTCAGGACCGGGATGATCTGGCCCCGGTCCCGGTCGATGGAGAAGGAACCCCGGGTGTCCTCGTACGTGTAGAAGCTGGAGTTCGCGTCGAAGTCGGTGCTGCCCAGCGGCTGGCGCAGGTAGTTGAGCCCGATGCCGTCCCCCTCCGCGGAGAACAGCGACCTCAGCAGCGAGGTGCGCTGGGCCTGGGGGAGGCTCTGGATGAGATGGGCGGAGGCGCCGGTCACGGAGGCGCCCGCGCCGGTGAACTTCTGGCCCTTGCTGTTGGCGTCGATACGGATGTCGACGCCCTGCGGGGTGGCGGTGAACGGCACGCTTCCGTCGGCGGTGAGCTTCCTGCTTCCGTCGGTGGTGGTGACCCAGACCTGGGCGACCGGGTCGGCGGCCTGGGCGGTGGTGACGGTGGCGCTGACGCCGAGTCCGGCGACGGCCACGACGAGCGCGGCGCCTGCCGCGCGTGCTCCAAGGCGCAGGGGGCGGGGGTGGGGCATGTGCGGCTCTCCTTCGGTCGGTACGTGAACGCATGGGGGGCGACGACGTGAATCGGAGGGGCAACGGCATGAAACCACACCCACTAAGTAGTTAGTAAGTAGTCTGTTCCGGCGTTCTGCGGCCCCTCCGAAGCCTTCGAAGATCCCTGCCGGACCGCCGTCCGGGGCAGGCTTAAGCTGGCCCGGTGAGCAACCAGTCAGTGGGTGAGCAGTCGGTGGGCAACCAGTCGGTGGGCAGGCCGGCGCGCCGACCGGCCCGGCCCCGCACGCCGCGCAGCCCGGAAGCCCGGCAGCGGCAGCAGGACATCCTGTCCATCGCCATGGACACCTTCGCCGCGCGCGGCTACAACAACGCCTCGCTCGCGGAGATCGCGGACCGGGTCGGCCTCACACAGGCGGGCGTCCTGCACTACTTCCGCTCCAAGGCGCTGCTCCTCACCAGCGTCCTCGAACTGCGCGACCGGGCCGACATCGAACAGCTCGGCCCGGACCGCCCCGAGGGGCTCGACTTCCTGCGCCACCTGGTGAACACCGCGCTGCGCAACGCCGAGCGCGAGGGGATCGTCCGGCTGTACGCGGTGCTCTCGGCCGAGTCCGTCACCGACGACCACCCGGCCCAGGACTACTTCCGCGACCGTTACGACGGCCTGCGCGACTTCGTCGCCGACGCCCTGCGCGAGGCGTGTGAACTCCCCGCCGACCGCGCGGAGATGACCGGGAACGCGGCCAACGCCATCATCGCGGTCATGGACGGTCTCCAGGTCCAGTGGCTGCTGTCGCCGGACTCCGTGGACATGGCCGCCTCGACGGATCTCGTGGTCACCTCCCTCCTCGCCACCCTGGCACCCGAGCGCTTCGGCCCGCCCTCCCACCGCTGACCACCGACCGCTGCGTACGGGCAGGGACACCCCCGTCGGCCGCATCGGCGCGCCGGACGCCATCGCGCACGTGGCCGACCGGCTGGCGAGCGACGAGGCCGCCTTCGTGCACGGGACGGTGGTGGACGTCGACGGAGGGCGCGTGGGGGCCGCAGTCATCGCCGCCTGAGCCCCCGCCGCCGCGCTCGCCGTTCCGCCGGACCTCGTCAGCCGCGGCGCCCGCCCGCACCCGCCGTGGAGGACAGGGCCTTTTGGGCATCGTCCTCTCCGAGCGTCGCCGACAGGTCGGTGTCGAGCGCCCCCAGGAGCCAGTCATGGGCCGTCCCGGGCGTCGGCGCCGCGTGGTCGCCCGGAGCGCCGATCACCTCGGCCGTCAGCTCCCAGTACCGGTCGATGCGCGGATCGGCCGCGAGCTGACCGGCGAGCCGACGGCGGAATCCGGGAGTGTCGCGTGCGCTGTACGTGCTCGCGTACGCGTCCACGAACCCGTCCAGGGCCTCACCCGGGCGGGGCGCCGCCCCCTGCCGCATCGCCCCGCCCGCCAGGTCGTACGCCGTCGCGAGACCCGCGTACAGCACGGCCGACTCACGGGCCCCGGCAGTGCTGTGCGCCCTGGGCTGGCACGGGTCGCCGCCGCTCCCTTCGCACGGCCGGGTCACGAAGGCGTACAGCCGGGCGAAGGCGAGCACCTGCTCCGGGCGTGGGTCGTCGGGCGGCTGCGGAACCGCCGCCTCCAGGAACGCGCCGACGGACGGGGCGGGCATGCGGGCGGGCAGCCACGCGCGCCAGAACCGGACCAGCGCGGCGGTGCTCGGCGGAGCGGCCACCGCGCCGACCAGGCGCAGCCGGGCGGGCCGCTCCTCCTGCGGGCAGTCCCGCACCAGCTGGAGCGCGGCCTCCCGCCAGCGCAGGGCTCTGAGCTCGGATCCGAGTGCGCGCAGCCGTTCGGCGACCGCGGCCTCCAGCACATGGGCCGCGTCCCCGGCGTCCTGCTTGTCGAGGATGCGGCGTACGTCGGCGACCGGCAGGCCGAGACCGCGCAGCGAGCGGATCAGGTCCAGCCGCTCCACGGCCTCCGGGGCATACCGGCGGTGCCCGCCCGCACTGCGGGTCGCCTCCGGCAGCAGGCCGCCGTCCGAGTAGAAGCGGACGGTCTTCACGCTGACGCCCGCGTACTCGGCCAGCTCACCGATCGTGCACAGACCGTCGTGCGACGAGAACACTTGAACCTCCCCCAAGAGGAGTTCCTACGGTACCGGCGAGCGATGCCGGGGAACCGGACCGGTGCGCGGGAGAGAGCGTGACGAGGAGGAGCCATGACTCTATTCATCCTGGTGGCGGGGGCGTTCACCGGCCCGTACGTCTGGCGGGACACGGCCGCGCGACTGGCCGCGGAGGGCGCCGAGGTGCATACGGTGGCGCTCACCGGACTCGGCGGGCGCCCCGCCGGTCCCGGCGAGGCCGTCGACCTGGAGACGCACATCGCGGACGTCGTCGCGGTGATCGACTCGGTGCCGGTGGAGCACTGCGGCGACATCGTGCTCGTCGGCCACGACTACGGCATCCACCCGGCGCTGGGCGCGGCGGACCGGCGGGCACGGTCGATCGCCCGGATCGTCCACCTGGACTCCGGGATGCCGCGGGACGGCGTCCCGGCCCTGGCTGCGGTGCCCGACCAGCGCCTGCGCGAGGAGCTCGCCGGAGGCGGGGGAGAGCGGACCGGTGAGCTGCCGCCGCCCGCCAGGGACGCCTGGTCCCGCTGGGGAAGCACCGCCGGGCTCTCCGAGGCCGCCCTCGACAGGCTCACCGCCCTCGCGGCACCGCAGCCTCTGGGCACACTCCTCCAGCCGCTGCGGCTCACCGGCGCCGTGGCGGCGGTCCCGGTGACCGGGGTGCTGTGCACCGGCAACGGGCCGGGCATCGAGATGGTCCAGCTGATGGTGGACCTCGGCGAGCCCGCCGTCCAGGCCCTGGCCGATCCTCACGTGACCTTCTTCGAACTGCCCACGGGCCACTGGCCGATGCTCTCCCGCCCCGTCGAGCTGGCCGAAGTCCTGACCGAGGCGGCGGCCGGCGGGGGCCACCGGCTGAAGGCCGCCGACGCCGCCGAACCGCCCCCACATCTGCGGCCGTTCCTCCTCGACGTAGCTGAGCGGCCCCGCGAACGGACGGGGAACACCGACCTGTACCTGCCCGACGGACCGGGCCCGCACCCGGCCGTGGTGTTCGTCCACGGCGGCCCCGTGCCCGCCGGGGCGCGGCCGACGCCCCGGGACTGGCCGACCCTGACGGGGTACGCCCGGTACGTCGCCGGGCACGGAGCCGTGGCCGCGACTCTGGATCACCGGCTGCACGCCCTGACCGACTACGAGCGGGCGGCCGAGGACGTGCGCGCGGCGGTGGAACGGGTGCGGGCCGACCCACGGGTCGACGCGGAGCGGATCGCCCTGTGGTTCTTCTCGGGCGGCGGCCCCCTCACCGCGGACTGGCTTGCCGCGCCCCCGGCATGGTTGCGCTGCCTGGCTGCCAGCTACCCGATCCTGGCCCCGCTGCCGAGCTGGGGGCTCCGGGGCCCCCGCTTCCGCCCTGTGCGGGCGGTCGCCCAGGCGGGGAAGCTCCCGATCGTGCTGGTCCGGGCGGGCCGCGAGATGGCCGAGATCGCCGCGACCGTGGAGGAGTTCCTGGCCGCGGCGAGGCGCTGCGGGGCCGGCGTCGAGGTGGTCGACGTACCGGAAGGGCGCCACGGTTTCGAGACCCTCGGCCCGACGGACGAGGCACGCGACGCCGTACGCCGGGCGGTCGAGGCGGTGCTGGCCCGCCTGACCGCCTGAAGACGGGATCACTCGATGACCAGCTCCACGTCTATGTTCCCGCGGGTCGCCTTGGAGTAGGGGCAGTAGGCGTGGGTGGCCTCGACCAGCTGCCGGCCGATCTCGCCGGTGAGGGCGTCCGGCAGCTCCACGCGCATGACGACCGCGAGACCGAAGCCGCCGCCGTCCTTGCCGATGGAGACCTCGGCGGTCACGGAGACGTCCTTGGTGTCGACCTTCATCTCGCGGGCGACCGCTGCCATCGCACTGGCGAAGCAGGCTGCGTACCCCGCTGCGAAGAGCTGCTCGGGGTTGGTGCCCTTGCCGTTGCCGCCGAGGGCCGGGGGCAGGGCGAGCGGCAGATCTATCTGGCCGTCCGAGCTCACGGCACGGCCCTCGCGGCCGTTGGCGGTTGCGGCGGCGGTGTACAGCGCGTCCATGGGGTGAACCTCCCTGTCGGTGCCGCGAACGGATCGGTCGCGGTCACGAACACAAAGATTGCACATCATTAAGTTGTGCACAACTTAATCGCGCGGTCGGCGGTACGCTGGTGCCATGACGCCTGCTCCGAACGCCTCACCCGGCCTCCCCGTCGTCCCCGACGAGGAGCTGCTGCGACTGGATCATCAGGTCTGCTTCTCGCTGCACGCCGCGTCGCGGGCGTTCGGCGGCTTCTACCGGCAGGCGCTCAAGGGTCTCGGCCTCACCTACCCCCAGTACCTGGTCATGCTGGTCCTGTGGGAGGACGGCCCCCGACCGGTCAAGGCCATCGGGGACCGTCTCCGCCTGGATTCCGGGACGCTCTCGCCCCTGCTGAAGCGGCTGGAGGCGGCGGGGCTGGTCCGGCGTGAGCGCAGCCGTGAGGACGAGCGGTCCGTCGTCATCGAACTCACCGGTGAGGGTGCGCGACTGCGTGAACGCGCGCTGTCCGTCCCTCGGGGCGTACTCGCCGCGACGGGTCTGTCCGTGGAGGAGGTTCTCAGGCTGCAGGAGGTTCTCGGTCGCCTCACCGCGGCCCTGACGGAAGCCGCTGACGCCCAGTGATGGCAGGCCGCAACGGAGCCAGCTACTCCCAGCTGGGCGCGGCCTGGGGCGGAATCAAGCGCCGGTCCGCCCGCGTCAAGTGGCCGCACGCGGTGGCCAAGAGGGCGGCCGGCGAGTCCCTCCCGCTCCGGTACGCAGGTGGCTCCGCCGTGATTCACCATGACCCGGGCGTGGACGCCTGGTGGTACACCGCCCCGGCGGCGGACCAGCGGGAGGAGGAGTCCGACGCCGTTCACGGCAGTTCGGCCGAGGCCATCGCACGGGCGACCGAGTTCCTCCTGACGCACGCCCGTCCCGCGCCGCGGGAATCCGCATGACCCGAGGCGCGGACGCCCGACGCGACGACAGCCCCGACGAGCCCCGGCGGGCGCGCCTGGCCCGTATCTTCGACGAGGACGCGGAGCTGTACGACCGGGCCAGGCCCGGATATCCGCCCGAGCTGTACGACGACCTCGCGGAGCTCGCCGGTGCCCGCCCCGGCAGCCGCGTCCTGGAGATGGGCTGCGGGACCGGTCAGGCGACGGTGCCCCTGGCCGCACGGGGCTGCCGGATCACCGCTGTCGAGGCTGGACCCCACATGGCCGCGATCGCCCGCCGCAACCTGGCCGGTGCCACGGAGGCGGAGGTGGTGACGGCCCGGTTCGAGAGCTGGCCGCTGCCCCCGGAACCGTACGACGTGGTGGTCTCGGCGACCGCGTTCCACTGGATCGACCCGGCGGTGCGGATGACCCGGGCCGCCGACGCACTGCGTCCGGGCGGGGCGCTCGCCGTGGTGCGCGGTCAGCATGTGAGGGGCGGCACCGAGGAGTTCTTCGCCGAGGTCCAGCGCTGCTACGAACGCTTCGACCCGCAGACCCCGCCCGGGCTGCGGCCTCCCGCGACGGCCGACGTCGACGCGTCGGACCACGTGCGGGAGGTGGCGCTCAGCGGCCGGTTCGGTCCCACGGCCCTGCGCCGCCACGAGCAGGACCTCACGTTCACCACGTCCGGCTATCTGGAGCTGCTGCGCACCTTCTCCGGGCACCGAGCCCTGCCGGAGGCAGCCAGGAACGGACTGCTGAGATGCATCCAGGACCTGATCGAGGGACGGTACGGGGGCAGGGTCACCAAGCGGTACCTCATCGAGCTGGCGGTGTCCCACCGCCTCTGACACAACTCCCGGCGGGACCCGGCCGGCTCAGACGGAGGCGCGCTGCGTTGACGACGCAGCGCCCCCCGGGCGCACCGCACCGGTCACTTTGACGGTCACGGATCATGATCCGTGACCGAAACTCCAGGCCTCGATGTCGCGGTATCGGATCGGCCCCGGGCCACGGCCGAAGTTGCTGCCGACCAGATGGAGCCGCTCGGCCTCCCAGACGCGGCCGGAGAACGCGGCGAGTCCCGCGGCGACCTCCACCGCGGCGCCGTGGTCGCCCCGGCGGGAGCGGGCCAGCGTCAGATGGGGCCGCAGCGGCCGGTCCGGGAAGGAGACACCGCAGGCCTTGACGACGTCGCGTACGTCCGTGGCCAGCCGGTGCAGCCCTTCGAGGTCCCCCTCGATCCCGCTCCACAGGACCCGCTCGTCGAAGTGCCCACCGCCGTGCAGCGCCAGCCGCAGGGGCCGGCGCCGGGCGGTGAGCTCGGCGAGCGGGGGCACCAGGAGCGGGACGGTGGTGAGCGGGAGCTCCCCGAGGAACGCCAGGGTGATGTGCCAGTCCTCGATCCGGTTCCAGCGCAGGCGTGGGTACTCCTGGTAGGCCGGACCCAGCGCCCGCGCCAGTTCGTCCTTGGCGTCGTCGGGCGGGGCGAGTGCCAGGAACACGCGGATCGTCGTGGCCTGCTCACGCTCGTCCACGGCGGGCTCGGCAGCGGCTTCGGGCGGTTCGTTCACCTGCCGTACCGTACGTGCCGGTCCTGACCCCGGCGCCACGAGGGGCCGGGGTACCGGCACTCCGGGGAGGGGCGCCCCGTCTCGGACTGCCCGTGGCCTGGTGAGCGGCGTGGGAGGCCAGGTCGACAAGGGAGGCTGTGTGTGGGGGCCGGCATGCGTGCGCTGACCGCACCGGACGTGTTCACACAGGACGACGAAGGCCTCGGCGATGTGCTCCCGGGCCGGGAGTCGACAACCGGGAGGCATCCGCTGGTAGGGGAGGCCGTGCGGGCCTGCCCGGTGGGGGCGGTGGCTCTTTCCTCCGACTGACGTGCCGCAGCTCCACCGCCCGGTGGCGACGCGAGGATTCGGACTCCTGGTTCCCGCGGCACGGCACGGAGGTCAACCACAAGCAATTTTCCGACATTTATGATGCCCTGATGCGATCTGCTCCTTGGTGGGCTCTGCTCTCCTCCGGGTGTGCCCCGGTGCTGCTGGTCGGTTCCTGGACGATCGCGCAGCTGCGGCAGGGCCCGGCGTACGACCCCGCGACGCAGACCTTGAGCGTGCTGGCGTCCTACGGGGCCGGCAGCTACTGGCTCATGACGGGCATGCTGCTGGTGCTGGGCATGTGCTACGTCGTCACGGCGCACGCCCTCCGGGAGGCGGCGTTCGCCGGGCGGCTCGCCCTGACCGCTGGCGGACTGTGCGCCCTGGCGCTGACGTTGGTGCCGGTACCGAGCAGCGGCGGGGCCCTGGAGCACGGGGCCGTGGCCACCCTGGGCCTGGCCCTGCTGGCGGTATGGCCTCCCCTGGCCGCCGTTCAGGGAAAGGGGCCGGTCCCGTGGGGGCTGAGGCTGGACGTGTCGCTCGTCGCGAGCGCGTTGATGGGTGCGGCCGCGTTCTGGTTCCTGGCCGAGCTGCAGAGCGGGGGCGCACCCGGCGTCGCCGAGCGGGTGGTGACGTTCCTTCAGGCGCTGTGGCCCTTCCTGGTGGTGGTCTCCTGCCGGCGGAGTGCGCGCTGACCGGGGAGGACACGGCTGTGTGCCTGAACGCGGGGCCGGTCTCCTGGGGTCAGCGGTTCCCGGCGGCGAAGGGGCCGCCGGGACCGAAGGCGAGACCGGCGAAGCGTTCGGCGATGCGACGGTGGGTGGCGGGGTCCGGGTGCAGATCGTCGGGCAGCGGCAGCTCGGCGTGGTCGGCCTCGTCGTAGAGGCCGAGGCCGTCGAGGTGGTGCAGGTGGGGATCGGTGGCGGCGCGCTGCCCGACGAGCCGGGCCAGTTCGTCCCGGATGACGGTCAGGGTCAGCTTCCCGGCGGCGGTTTCCGCCGGATCGCCGGTGGCCCTGAACCGCAGCCGTCCTTCGCCCATCGCGCTGTGGTCCGGGGCGCAGGGGCCGGGGGTGTTCTCGTGGATGGGGCAGCAGATCGGCGAGATGACCAGCAGGGGAGCGGTGGGGTGCCCCTCGCGGATGGTGTCGAGGAAGCCGTGGACGGCCGGGCCGAAAGCGCGCAGCCGCATCAGGTCGGTGTTGACGAGGTTGATGCCGATCTTGACGCTGATCAGGTCGGCGGGGGTGTCCCGCATGGTGCGGGCGGTGAAGGGGTCGAGCAGGGCGCTGCCGCTGAACCCCAGGTTGATCAGCTCGGCCTCGCCGAGAGCCGCCGCCAGGGCCGGCCAGGTGCCGGTCGGGGTGGCGGCGTCGGAACCGTGACTGATGGAACTGCCGTGGTGCAGCCAGACCGGGAGGCCGCTCGGCCGCGGGGTGTGAACGGGTGCGTCGGTGCGCAGGGCGACCAGCTCGGTGGTCTCGTCGTGGGGCAGCCAGATCTCGATGCCCTTCTCGTCGTCCGGCAGGCCGGTGAACCGGAGGGTCTCCACGGGACCAGGGCGGCTGTGCGCGGTCCCCGAGGCGAGGTCGATGGTGAGCGTGTCTCCGTCGGGCGCACTGGCCCGGCCCGCGTGGTGACCGTCGATCAGGAGCTCGTACACCCCGTCGGGGCGCGGCGGAGCTCCGGGATAGACCCGCTTGGTGGCCACCACGTCCAGCTCGACCGCGGTGGCCCGGCTGCGGAAGGCCAGCCGGACCCCGGAGGGCTGCGACTCGGCCATGGCCAGCTGTCCGTCGGGGATCTGCTGCCGGGCGTGGGCGGGCAGCCGGTGCGGCAGTACGCCGCGCCCGGTGCGCTCCAGGTCGAGGGCGCCCCGCAGGATGTCGAGGCTGATGGGGGTGGTGGTCCAGTCGTGCCGGGCGTTCATCTGCTTCTTCCCTTCGTCGGGAGGGGGCCGGGAGGGCTCGGGTCAGGAGGGGGCGGGCCAGTTGCGCAGCAGGGCGTCGAGCGCGCCCAGGATTTCGGTCCAGCTCTCCTGGGAGGAGGGGGAGCTGTGGCTGAAGCCGCCGGCCGCCTCCAGACCGACGTATCCGCTGAAGACGCTGCCCAGCAGCCGTACGGCATGCGTCTGCTGGGTCTCGTCCAGGTCGTAGCCGCGCAGGATGGCCCGCGTCATCCGGGCATGCCGTACGCCGGCGCCGGCGGCGGCCGTGTCCGCGTCGAGCCGGAACTGGGCTGCGGCGAACCGTCCGGGGTGCTGGAGGGCGTAGTCGCGGTAGGCGTCGGCGAAGGCGCTCAGCGCGTCCTTGCCGGCCCGCCCCGCGAGGGCGGCGGATGCCCGGTCGGCGAGCTCCTCCAGGGCGAACAGCGCGATCTTCGTCTTGAGGTCGTGAGCGTTCCTGACGTGCGAGTACAGGCTCGCGGTCCTGACGCCCAACTGCCGGGCGAGTTCGGAAGGGGTCACCTGATCGAAGCCGATCTCGTCCGCCAGTTCGGCCCCCGCCCTCACCACGCGCTCCGCGGCCGGTCCTGCCTTCGCCATGCCATCCTCCGAGCGCTTCCCCATGATTGCCTAAGGAAATATATGTTTGCCTAATTACTTTAGGGCAAATTAGCGTGGCTGTCATGAAGCCGCTGACCGAGCAAGAGATCCGTACCGCGTTCGTGAACTGCACCAAGGGCGAGGCCAAGCGCCTGAACGTCCCCCGTGACCTGGCCGAGCGGCCCTGGGACGACCTGGACTTCCTGGGCTGGCGCGACCCGCAGGCCCCCGACCGGGCGTACATAGTGGCCGCCTGGGACGGCCGCCCGGTCGGCATCCAGTTGCGCTCCTCGGACGCAGCATCCTGGCAGACCCGCCGCAGTATGTGCTCGATGTGCATGACCGTCCACACCGGGGGCGTCTCCCTGCTGGTGGCACCGAGGTCCGGGAAGGCCGGCCAGCAGGGCAACTCGGTCGGCGCCTACATGTGCAGCGACCTCGCCTGCTCGCTCTACGTACGCGGGAAGAAGGACGCGGGCATCGGCGCACGGCTTCATGAGTCACTCACCCTGGAGGAGCAGATCCAGCGGACCGTGTCGAATCTCGCCGCGTTCATCGCCAAGGTGACCGAGTGACCCATGGGTGTCGGCCGGGGCCCGGACATACGCCACGCCGCACGCGGTGACCGCGGTCAGGCGGGGAAAGGCGCCGCGTGGCGTGCCGAGCGAAGCGCGGTCGCCCACCGGGCCGGCTGGTCCAACAGTGTCCTGGCGTAACCGGTGGCCGAGGGCGCGCGGCAACCGGTCGTCCTTCTCCCGGCCGACGAGGCAACGGCCCGGGCCGGGGGTTTTCTGTTGCTCGGGGCATGG